>NZ_JCACKO010000103.1:0-3217 GCF_059505445.1 Brasilonema angustatum
ATCGCCTTTTACAAGTCCCCATCTTACTCTAACAGGGACTTTTGCAAGAGGTCTATTGAGCAGGCTGTAGAGACGCTGCGGCTTTCGGGGGTACAGTTTGTATCGTCCGCGATCGTGCAGTTTACACAGAGTACAAGTCCTTACCGTCAGGCTTGCTTAGTGAAAGACCCTGACGGACACGCAATGTTGCTGATTGCAGAATAACGTAAGTAAAATTATGGTTATCTATAGGACTCCTCCGCAGATTTTTGCGAAGCTTCGTACACCTTTATTCCTTCTGAAGCGTTCGGTGTTCGGTGTTAAGCGTCCCCTGTCTCTACTTTGTGATTCACAAAAATCAGATAGGATTGCTATAGAGCTACGATAATTTTTGGTTTGTTTTCTTTACGCTATTACAATTCCTTCAGTCCCAAGGCTGATTTTGTGACGTGCAGATAACCCTAAAATCACGCAGGATTATGATTTTTCAATTATGTACCTTTCAATTTTTAAAATTGCTTGGTCAATTGTATTAATAACTCCATCAACAGCATTTTTCTGTTGCTCTAACGGTGCAAGCTGTTGAGCTAAAGCACGGCGATCAGCATCACGATTAATTGTTTGAACGGTTCGTACAAGGCGACCGATAGTACCACCACCCCTGAGTTTAGAGCCTCTTTGACGAACTCTATCAGTATATTCTGCACGAATTATTTTCTGCTGTTGAGATATTTCTCTTTTTACAAAAGCATACTCTTTCTTTTTTAACTTCAATTCTTTGATTGCTATTTTGGCTTCTGCCAATGATTGGACTGAAATGTGTAATTTCCCATCATCGGTAATCATCACAAAGCTGCTTTGCTCGGGCAACATACTTTTGTGTTAAATCATTTTATTAACTATAACTTATATCCAGTATTGCAATCCAACACTGTAACGATAATTAAGCTGACAGCTGGGTCAAACAAAAGCCAACTGACTTGAAATTTGAATTCAGAACGCAAGAGCTGCACTTGCTGGTCTGCGCTGATCGCTAGCACCGTAGAACAAACCAGTTGTAGGGTTCACCAAGATCGACTCTGATGCTCCCCAAGTGAGGGTTTCATTATTAAATTTGAATCCCATTTGTGATAGCGACTGTATAGTGTCGGGTGATAAGGAACCTTGTTCAAGGTAGATCGAATTGGGCAAGCCTTGATAATGAAAGCGAGGATAGTCTACAGCGTCTTGAATATTAAAGCCGTAGTCGATCACGTTAGTGATCACATTTAGAACAATTGTGGTAATCCTTGAACCTCCTGGGCTACCAGTGACCATAAAGACTTTACCATTTTTCAAGACAATGGTTGGACTCATAGAACTCTGAGGTCGCTTACCAGGTTGAATTGCGTTTTGACTTCCTTGCACTAAGCCAAATAGATTCGGCACTCCTGGTTTCGATGTAAAGTCGTCCATCTCATTGTTCAGGAGGAAACCTGTATTACCAGCAATCACGCCAGCCCCAAACAGAGCATTTATAGTATAAGTTACCCCCACTGCATTCCCATGCCGATCAACGATTGAGTAATGAGTGGTGTTAGTCCCCTCCTTTGTAGTTGCACAAGAGTTGACCTGGCAAGGTGGGGTAGCACCAGATTCCGGGATCTTATTGCGAATACTAGCCGCGTAGTCTTTAGAAAGTAATCGGTCCAGGGGAATTTTGATAAAGTTCGGATCTCCTAAGTAAGTATTTCGGTCGCCGTAAGCATACAACATTGTTTCCAATATGCGTTGCACACTTGTAGGTGAGCGGAACCCCAACTTAGAAAGCGGGTAGCCTTCCAAAATATTTAGCATCTGACAAACAACAGTCCCGCCTCCCGGAGGTGGGGAAGAAATAATGTCATAACCTCGGTAGTTACACTTAACTGGCTGTGTTTCTTCCACGGTGTAATTGGCTAAGTCCTTTTTAGTCAGAATCCCCTTATTTTCTGAGCTAGCTTTTACCAATTCATCAGCAATAGATCCTTTGTAGAAAGCCTGCGATCCCTTAGTCGCAATCAGCTTTAGAGTCTCAGCCAAGTTTTTCTGTACCAAGCGATCGCCTACTTGATATGGAGTCTTACCGTTTTTCAAAAAAATGGCGGCGACGTTCGGCTCAGATGCAAAGTTTGCAGTCTTCGGACTTAGGTTTTTTATGTCTCCCTCCTGCAAAACATAGCCCTTCTGGGCTAGCCGAATCGCCGGAAGCATCACTTGCTTGCGACTCATAGTTCCATATTTTGTAAGTGCCCGCTCAAGTCCTAAAACTGTGCCCGGAACGCCGACAGCAAGATAACCAGTAGTACTCAACTTGGGGATCACATTGCCGTTTTGATCGAGGTATAAATTCGGTTTTGCAGCTAATGGTGCCTTCTCTCGAAAATTGATAAACGTATTTTTACCGTTAGCCAAATGGATTGTCATGAATCCACCGCCACCAATATTGCCACAGCAGGGATCAACCACTGCTAATGCATACCCAACACCAACAGCTGCGTCTATGGCGTTACCACCATCTTTGAGAATCTGTAACCCAACTTCCGATGCATATTTTTGCGAGGTGGTTACTACACCGTTCTTGCCTTCTACAGGGACTGCAGCCAAAACCACTTGAGAAATACTAACTTCAAAGCTAGTGAATAAAGCTCCAACAGCCAAAACCAGCATCCTGCTTCTCATATTAGTAACCCAACCTCTTGACTTTGTTTAACGGGGGTTAGAAACTGTAACTTAATTTTTGGACAAAGCAACGAGATTGCTACTCATTTTTGGGTAGTTCTGAGATTAGTTGGTCAACAAAATTTCTAAGCTGTTCTTGCCAATTGGGGACAGTTTTAAGTAATTCTCGCTGTCCTCTTCGACCTTTAAAGCTTATCGGTTTAGTGTCTAGAGGTTCGCTCCCATACGGTAAAGCACCAAGCTTATGTTTTTTCTGAAAAGGCATTGATCTTTGCTCTATATATTCGTAGACTAATATATAGCATGTATCAAGAGGTTGAGTCAATGCTGTTAGGTTTCAAGACCGAGTTGAAACTAAATAACCAACAGCGTACAGCATTTGCGAAGCATTGTGGTGTGGCACGTCATGCTTGGAATTGGGGATTAGCTTTAACCAAACAGATTTTGGATCACAACAAAGCTAATCCAGATGCCAAAATCAAATGGTAGAGTCGAGAGGGGATATTATTCCCCGTCCCTCTCTGTTAGAACCGGACGT
>NZ_JCACKO010000104.1:0-11353 GCF_059505445.1 Brasilonema angustatum
TATTGGCTCCCCAATTTAAAATCTAAAATTTAAAATCTAAAATTGTTTCGGTCATCGTTTCACAAATCTATCATCATGTAGAAAATATAAAATAAAATCATACACGCCTAAAAGGTGATGGGATTATTCGCTCCATAGGAGGCTATTGCCTTTCCCCTCCTGCACGGATCGTAAGATACATCGTTCTGCTTTACATCAGAAGAAATATTATACTCTAATGTTCGCAAAAAGCTATGAAAAATTAAGAGGTACCCTGATGGATACCTTTAAAAACTACTGGCTTGTTCAATCGGCTAGAGTTTCAGCGAACATCCTCATAAAACTGCTTTAGGTATTGTGGCGAGACGCCTATACCCCAAAGAAAGCCAATAGAAAGATATATGGCTGTCGCTTTGAAAAAACCCCAATGTGCCACACGGCGATCGCTACTTTGGACAATGCGGTTCACCAGACGGATTTTCCCCTGTCGCACCAGCTTCAGGCATAAGTCAGCTTCTTCCATGATTGGAATATTGCTGTCAAAACCTCCACATTTCCAAAAATCAGCACGACGTGCAAATATGACTTGGTCACCAAACAACAAGCGCAGCCCTTGAAAAAACAGATGTGGGCGAAAAAGTAATGGCGCGTAGTAACTTTTTACAAAGTTGTGCAGTGATACTCCCCATCGAGTGGTTCTATCACCTGCCATCAAAGAAATAAAACCTCCCCCTGCAACAGTTTTGTCTACTAGTGTTTGTTCAATAACGGCTACAAGATCGTCTGGAACCAACGTGTCTGCATGTAAAAAACAAAGGATTTCTCCGGTTGCAACCTCCGCGCCTTGATTCATTTGTGCAGCACGTCCACGTTTTTTGGCAGCAATAACAGAAACTCCAGCCTTTTGGGCTATGATAACGGTTTCGTCAGAACTGCCACCATCTACAATTAGTACCTCCTGAACTGGAGGCACTAATATACTAAGATGGCGTATTGTGCGTTCCAGACACTGCGCCTCATTTAAGGTAGGGATAATAATTGAGACACCAGACATAGATTAGTCATTAGTCATTAGTCATTAGTCATTAGTCATTAGTCATTAAGAGGCAGTGCGCCCTTGCGAGTTCCCCCGAGTGTGCAACCTGCCGTTCATTAGTCTAAATTCTGCACGTTTTTGTAGCTTATATATAGCTGGTACTCTGGTTGACACCGTTTCCTTGCGGTTAACTTGGCTTGTTAGCTACTCATGAGTAAACATGAAACTTTTGACTGTGAACGACCGACTATCAACTAACCACCAACTACCTGCGTACAATTGGATTTTCCACTGATAGTCGGTATTGTTCGACTTCTTCTGTATAACCTATAGGCAAGACAGCTTCAACGTTTTCATGGGGACGAGGAATGATCACCCAGGATTCAAGGGTTCCGCCATGAACCTGTTCTATAGCCTCAATACCAGCCTGCATCGAGGTTTTTACCTCTGATACATCCCCACGAATATTAACAGTAAAGCGAGCACTACCCACTCTTATATATCCTACGAGAGTGACTCGACCTGCTTTCACCATAGCATCCGCTGCTGCTAGCACAGCAGGAAAACCTTTTGTTTCAATTGATCCAACTGCCTGTAGTGGCATTGGTTGTCTCCTATGTCAAACGTATGTGGCGCTACTGAATCATTGTACGAATCTTCCTACAGATTTCATAGTAGGTGTCCATGATCTTTATTTTCAACCGCTCATACATCCAGAACGAATTGAAGGCGATCAAACACGTACCAAAAACGCCAGCGACTCCAGACTTAACCGAAAGGCAACCTGCAACGCCGGATAGTATTTGTGCCCATGAGTCTAGACCATAAGTAGTATCTGTTATTTGATAGATATTTCCTAGTGTATATACTGAAATAAAAAGTTGTTGACTCAATGAGTATAGATTTACAAAAATTGTAGATAAAGTCTAAGCCTTCAATAATTATAAGTGAATATACTGCACCTTAAAAAGCAATTATCTTTTATGATTAAGTATCGTATAGCACATCATAAAAATTTGGGAGACAAGTTAAAAAGCATTAAAAATTACAAATAAATACGGCAAAGAACTGTCCTAAATGCTTAAAGAGCGGTGAGACAGCCAGGAGTTTATTTCAAAGGCAAACCCTTTGAAATAAGCTGCGGTGCTGTAGTAAGGAAGCTACTTTGAGCCACATTCCGAACTAGAAGTTTGGAGATTCTGGCTGGAAGTTGGCGTTAACTTTTCGCCCGATTTTGTTTGCACAAAACAGCTATCTGGTCAACGTTTTCCAGCTATGGGTTGAACTGCTCTACCGGGCAATCAGGGCAGGGGGTTTGGGACTCGCTTACTCCACTTGCAGTTTAAGGTCATCGCTTTCATGCCAACCACGGGAGCGGCTGCGCCCCACAATACATGAAAACTTTCCTGATTTCTTGTCCAATCAATAAAATATCCCAGTACTTTCAACCGTGGATTATGGACAAAAACGACGTGGTTTAAGCATTTGCTTCCCAGATATGAACTACCCGTGTATCTTATCACCACTGATTTCTATGATTGCACAAATGGCACGAAAAGTTCCCGGGTTTTTCCTGCACGCCTGATAAATCAGAACGTGTCGGCATTGGGTTCCGATTTAAAAATGCGGGGCTACCTGCCTCCCGTCATATCTTCGGTGTTGTGAAGAAAAGTAAATAAGGCTCAAACTCTTTCTGTCCCTGCTCGGGTGCTCGGGTGCTCACGCCAGGTGCTACAACGGGGGGAACCCCAACGCCAGATCCCTCTGTCGGGAAACCCTCCTGCAGGACTGGCTCCCCTGCCTTATTCCAACAATAATTATTTACGCCGACCTACTTACGTCGTCGATTGATGTAACTCTTGCTCAAAGAAATAACAAATAAAAATATTCATGATTTCCTATCAATATTCTTACATCAAAAGGAAATACAATGCAAGAAGTAAAGGCAATTAAGACTTTATTACCACTTCTAAGATTGTATCCTTGGGTCATTCCAGTAATTATCATTCTAGGGATGTTCTCCTCTTTATTTGAGGGATTAGGAATTAGTCTGTTTATACCTTTTCTCCAGACTCTAGATACAACAAACTCACAAAGAGGAGCTAGTAATTTACTAGTCAATTTTCTTAATCAAATATTCATCAACATCCCACAAGATAAACATCTGTTCATAATACCAGTGTGTATTTTGGGGTTAGTTATACTAAAAAACTGCCTTGCATACATCAGTACTCTTCTTGGTCATTGGCTGTACTGGCATATTGGACAGGGTTTGCTGTGCAAAATTTTTCAGCAGCTTTTAAGCGTGAGTTATAGTTTTTTGGACTCTCATCCATCAGGTAAATTGCTGAATACACTGGATATCGAAACTTGGCGAACTTGCGATGCTATTTTTCTGCTCGTTAATATCGCTATCAGTCTGTGTACAGTTTTTGTTTTTGTGATTCTGCTGATGCTGACATCCTGGCAACTAAGTTTATTGGTTACTGTTGCCTTGGTACTTATATCACTAACTATACAGTATGTAACGCGCAGGGCAAAAAAGCTGGGTAGGGAGTCAGTACAGGCACACAATAACCTTGCTAATCGCGTGATGGAAGGGTTTTACGGAATGAGGGAGATTCGCGCATTTGGTCACGAATCTTACGAACTCAAACGTTTTGAGGAAGCAACAATCCATTCACGTATTATCGCTCTGAAGTTGGCTAAGCTTTATTCAATTACTGGACCACTGTCGGAAGTTTTAGCAGTTGCTTTATTAGTATTTATTTTGATTATCGCTCTGCGACAACAATCTAACGTTCCTACATTATTAACATTTATTTTTATGCTTTATCGTCTCCAGCCAGTCGTGAGGCGGTTAGATACTGACCGTGTGAATTTGATTGGTTTATTGGGTGCTGTAGAAGATGTAATGTCATTTTTAGAGATAACTGAGAAACATAATATTTGCTCAGGTAATATTGAATTTCAACGTTTACAAGGAGGAATTACTTTTGAATATGTTAACTTTTACTACAACACTTCAGAAAAACCTGCACTTCAGGATATTTCCTTTTTTATACCACAAGGTAAAACTACTGCAATAGTTGGACCTTCAGGCGCAGGTAAATCTACAGTCATTGGGTTAATTTGTCGGTTTTATGAAACGGAATCTGGAGAGATATCTGTTGATAACTACCCTATCAAAAAGTTAAATTTATCTGCTTGGCGTAGTCGAATTGCTATTGTTAGTCAGAATATTTATATCTTTAATACAACAGTAGGAGAAAATATAGCCTATGGTCGCTTGGATGCTACAAAATCCGAAATTATTGCAGCCGCAAAAAAAGCGAGTGCCCACGAATTTATTAGTCAATTACCTCAAGGTTACGATACTATCGTTGGCGATCGCGGCATTCGGCTTTCAGGCGGACAAAAACAACGTATAGCCTTAGCCCGCGCGATCGTTCGCGAACCAGAGATTTTGATTCTTGATGAAGCAACTAATGCTTTAGATAGTCTTTCTGAGAATTTCATTCAGGAAGCTCTTAATTCCTTTAGTCAAAATCGCACCGTGATTGTGATTGCCCACCGTTTATCTACTATTAAGCAGGCAGAGCAAATTATTGTCTTGCAAGAAGGACGGATTGTAGAACAAGGCAATCTCCAGTATTTACTTAAACTCAATGGATTATTTGCCCAACTTTATAATCTGCAATCTGGAAGTGCTCAAATTTAAATATTTAGGGTATGGAAAATCATGAAAAGTCAACCTCTCGTTTCTGTCATCACTCCCTTTTTTAATACAGAAAAGTTCATCCAAGAAGCGATAGAAAGTGTACTCACCCAATCTTATCAAAATTGGGAATTATTATTAATAGATGACGGTTCCAGCGATGGAAGTACTGTAATTGCTCAGTACTATGCAGATTTGTATCTAGAAAAAGTGCATTATTTCGAGCATGATGATCACCAAAATCGCGGTAAGAGTACTTCTCGCAACTTGGGGATCAGCAAGGCAAAAGGTAAGTATATAGCTTTTTTGGACGCTGATGATGTCTTCTTGCCACAAAAACTAGAACAGCAGGTGGCAATTTTAGAATCTCAACCTGAGACGGGTATGGTTTATGGACCGACTCAACATTGGCATAGTTGGACAGGTGAACAAGAAGATTACCAACGTGACAATATCAGACCACTTGGAGTTGTGCCGAATACTTTGTTTCATCCACCAAGTTTAGTAACTCAGTATTTAAAAATTGCTGGGATCGTACCTTGCACTTGTGGATTGCTGGTGCGACGGGAGGTTATAGAAGCTGTAGGAGGATTCGATGACACTATTCAACATATGTTCGAGGATCAAGTGTTGCTAGCAAAAATTTGCTTGCACACCCCCGTATATGTGGATAGTAGCTGCTGGGATCGGTACCGCCAACACTCAGAGTCTAGTTGTTCCAAAGCAATCCAAACAGGCAAGTATCATCCTTTAAAACCCAATCCCGCACATCAGATTTATTTGAACTGGCTACAGAAGTACATCACTGCACAGGGAGTGCAAAACGCTGAACTCCAGAATGCACTAGAAAAGGCTCTTTACCCCTATCACTATCCCATGTTGTACTTTCTATTGCGAGTAAAAAAGAAAGCAGCGCAAATTGCACGCAAAAAATTTCCCGGTTCTCTCCACCGCTTCATAGGAACGCAGTTGCTTGGTGATCAATATATTCCTCCTACAGGGGCTGTGGACTTTGGTAGCCTGGGACGAGTTACGCCCATGAGTCAAGCCTTTGGCTACGATAGAGGTCAGCCTGTTGACCGCTACTATATTGAAAACTTCCTTGCCCATTATCAAGAGGATATTCGTGGGCGTGTCTTGGAGATTGGTGATGATAACTATACAAGGCAGTTTGGTGGCTATGTCTCCAGTAAGGACTCTGTCCAACGCATCACCCAAAGCGACGTACTTCATGTTACAAAAGGCAATCCCAAGGCGACAATCGTTGGGGATCTAGCCTCTGGCGACAATATTCCATCAAATAGCTTTGATTGCTTTATTCTGACGCATACAATACAGTTCATTTACGATGTACGGGCGGCACTTAAAACAGTCCACCGCATCCTTAAGCCTGGAGGAGTCGCCCTGGTTACAGTTCCCGGCATTAGTCATATTGGTGATTATCAGTGGGCTGATTACTGGTGTTGGAGTTTCACTGCTTTATCAGTAAAGCGTCTGTTTGAAGAGTTCTTCCCAACAGAAAATCTCCAAATTGAAACTCACGGAAATGTACTCGTAGCTAATGCTTTTCTCTATGGGCTAGCAACACAAGAACTGCGTCAAGAAGAATTAGACTACTGCGATCGCAATTATCAAGTCACAATTACTATCAAAGCAGTAAAACCAGACACTGTATGAAAATACCTGGAGTTAGTAAACTGCGGCGAATGGCTAAACGCTTGCGGGGGCGTTTAGCACCGGGAGGTCTTATTTTGATGTACCACCGTATTACTGAAGTGGAATCTGATCCTTGGTCAATTTGCGTTAGTCCCCGCCACTTTGCCCAACAGATGGAAGTCTTACACAAGTTTGGCGAAGTTGTTTCGTTAGAGCAATTAAACCAGACATTGCAACAGGGGAAAACTCCTCATTCGCAGATAGCAGTCACTTTTGATGATGGTTACACAGATAATCTCTATAACGCCAAACCGCTGTTAGAGCGTTACGATATTCCTGCCACCATGTTTTTAACCAGTGGATATATGGAGCAAAAACGTGATTTGTGGTGGGATGAACTTAATAGGTTGTTGCTGGAACGTGGTTCTTTACCAGAAGTTCTTTGTTTAGAGATTAACGGTACAACCCATCGCTGGGAATTGGGTACAGCAGCCAATTACAGCGAGGAGGAATATCAGCGCAATCGCTCTTGGAAGGCGTTGGGGGAAGATAACCCCACTCCTCGCCATACTCTTTACCGTACACTTTACTGGTTGCTATCGCCCTTGCTTCCCGAAGCACGACAAAAGGTTATGGATCAACTGCTGGCGTGGGGTAATTGTGTTGCAACACTGCGCTCAAATCACCGCATTTTGAATTCAGAGGAAGTGTCTATTCTAGGAAGCGAGTTGATTTCAATTGGTGCTCATTCTGTCACACACCCATTTTTGTCTTTCTTACCTGCTGACCGACAGAGGGAAGAGATTCAAGACAGCAAAACCCATCTTGAGGAGATTATAGGACAAAAAGTGGTGAGTTTTGCCTATCCCCACGGCAACTATTCTGAGGAAACAGCAAGTTTGGTGGGGGAAGCAGGATTTATGAGTGCTTGCACAACTTATCCTCGTACCGTCCGCAAACAGTGCGATCGCTTTAAATTACCTCGCGTTGTTGTTGAGGACTGGGATTCTGAAGAGTTTGCCAAACAGTTGTCTGAGTGGAGAGCAAACTAAATGGTTAGGACTTACGCAAAAACCCTCTTAAACCCTCTTACCTTTGTGCTCTTTGCGTCCTTTGCGGTTTATTTTTTCATGATTTTGCCTAAGTCCTGATGGTTTATCTTTCCACTTCAGCAACTTCCTTAGGTACACCAGCAGTCAATACTTCATGACCTGTTGATGTTACCAAAACATCGTCCTCAATCCGAATACCGATACCAACCCAACGGGGATCTGTTGCTGGCTGATCTTCTGCGAGCTTGGTATCTGGTACGATATAAAGTCCTGGTTCTACTGTTAGCACTTGACCTGGTTGTAAAATCTGCGGGTTATCGTCACCATGCTGATAAACACCCACATCATGAACATCTAAACCTAGCCAATGACCAGTACGATGCATATAGTAGGGCTTGTATTTTTCTTCTTCTATGAGCTTGTCAATTTCACCCTTGAGTATACCAAGTTCAACTAAGCCTTCTGTCAGGACACGTACGGCTGTATCGTGAATTTGTTTGTAGGGATTACCTGGTTGCACTTGGGCAATCGCCTGCTTTTGTGCTTCTAAAACAATCTCATACAGTGTCTTTTGTTCTGGGGTAAATTTGCCACTGACCGGAAATGTACGCGTGATATCGGAGTTGTAATAACCATAGGCACAACCAGCATCAATCAGCAGCAACTCCTTGTCCTGCATTTGTCGGTCATTTTCAATGTAGTGCAGAATACAGGAATTCACTCCAGAAGCAACTATTGAGGGGTAAGCTGGTCCCAGTGCGCCACGGAGGCGAAAGATATGTTCAATTTCTGCTTGAACTTCGTACTCGTAACGCCCTGGTTGTGTAAATTTGATGGCGTGATTGTGTGCTTCAACTGCAATATCAGCAGCTTTGCGCATCAACTCCAACTCTGCTTGACTTTTCATTAATCTCATGCTGTGCAGAATTGGACCAGTATCTTCAATCGCAATTGGTCCTGTACCCCGCTTGGGATAAGTCCGCATCAAACGCTGCCAATGATTGAGGATTTTGTCGTTGAAAGTGCGATCGCGCCCTAGATGGTAGTATATGCGATCAGCTTTTTCCAAATACTGTGGCAACTTTTCATCCAGTTCGGCGATCGGGTAAGCCTCGTCTGCACCATACACTTGTTTTGCGGCTTCTACCCCACAGCGATAACCACTCCAGACTTCCCGTTCTCGATCTTTTGGTTGGACAAACAACACAAACCGGTGTTCTGGGTGTGATGGTGCTAAAACTGCAACTGCTTGCGGTTCGTTAAACCCACTCAGATAGTAAAAGTCGCTGTCTTGGCGAAAAGCGTATTCTACATCATTGTGCATCACCGCTGTTGGCGCGCTACGAAAGATTGCAGTCCCATTCCCAATTTTTGACATCAATTGCTCACGGCGCTGCTGATATTCTGCCTGCATCATTCTAATGGTGTTTCTTGATTAATTATTGTTTCAAAAGTACTCAAAACTATAAGTTTCTTTAGTTAGTTAGTTTGTACTTATTATCATCCAGACCTATTATAGACTCTTTGATAAATTCTTTGTAATTTTTATACTTCAATTATAATGATATTTGCTTGATAGTTTTTTCACATAGAGTAACAAATCATACCATTTACTGATGATGTGGTCGCTACAGTATTGTTACCCTAGAATAAGATATGCGTTGTATTAAGTTGTACAAAACTGTTTCAGCTCAGTATACTTTGCACGAGTACAGATTGGGCTTTTGAACTCAGGGTTAGTACCTTGAGTTAGTATTGCTCTTGCCTAAATCAAAAAAGCTCAGTTTCTGACCGTGCAAACTATAGCTTAAAAGAAGTTCCCCACTCAAGCGATAGATAAGAATGGCTAAATTTCCCATCATCGAATACGACCAACTCAGTGATTCCAAGGTCAAAGCTATATATAAAGAGATTCAGGTTGAACTGGGATTTGGCATAGTGCCAAATTTATTTAAATCAATGGCAATCAATCCTGGGATCTTGGAAGCGAATTGGAAGAAATTTCGCAGCACTATCCTCAAAGGAGATGTTCCACGCACACTCAAGGAAATGCTGGGAATTGCTATTTCCCAGGCTAATAGTAGTCCTTATGCACTGAATGTGCATTTGCATGGATTATCATCATTAGGCATGAGCGAGGAAGTTTTAAGAACCCTAGTTTCAGATTTTGCAGCCTGTCCGCTTCCCAAACGTGAAAAAGCAGTGATCAGCTTTGGTTTGAAAGTCGCGACTGAACCGCACACACTCACGAGTAAAGATTACCAACACCTCTATGACTTAGGTTTAGACAATTCTGAAATATTTGAGATTGTCGCTACAGCAGACTTATTTACGAGTGTCAATAAATACACTGATTCAATTTCACTAGAAATTGATACATTATGACTTCCCTTCCCGTCTCTATTGGTACTCGGCTAGAACAACAGGACTATCAGCAACTGTTGTTGCTTTCTCGTCGCTTGCTTGCTGAAGCTCAAGCGCTTTCCAGTAGGATCGCAGCTGTTAATGAAATTGCGATCGCCATCAATCGTTCGCTGAAGCTGGATGAGATTTTGCGAGTTGTTAGTAAACAAGCAAAATGGTTGTTAGACTTTGAGCATTGTAGTGTTTGCCTGAGCGATACTAATGATTATTGGCGTATCGTGAAGCTGTTCGGTCCTACTGTCGAAGTAAAGTTTTCTGATACAACAGAAATGGGTGTCGTTGGCATTAGTCTGGAAACAGGTCAAGCCCGACTCATTCATGAAAAACCTACAAGGGGTTTTCTTAGCCAGTACCAATCGCAGATCATCATTCCATTGGAATGTGATAATCGCGTGCTTGGTACAATCAACTTTGCCACCTCAGCAGCAAGAAGTTACACTCAAGAAGATTTACGCATTGGCTATTTACTAGCAGTGCAATTATCTGCAGCCATCCGTAATGCTGAACGCTTTGAGGAATTAAACCGGCTGTATCTTGAATTAGATAAAGAAAAACGCAAGACAGATGAATTGCTTTTGAATATACTACCAATAGATATTGCCTCTGAGCTGAAGCAGACTGGTGCTGTTAAGCCTGTCTATTATGAATCTGCTTCTGTTCTGTTTACAGACTTTAAGAATTTTACTAAGTTATCAGAACAGTTGACTCCACAAGAATTGGTTGATGAACTAGATTATTGTTTTTCTTGTTTTGATCAGTTTACTGAAGCGCATGGCTTAGAAAAATTGAAAACAATTGGTGACAGTTATATGTGTGTTGGGGGAATTCCAAACCACAACAAAACTCATGCAATTGATGCTGTGCTAGCTGCTATTAATATTCGCACTTTTATGGAATGGCGTAAAAAAGAGAAGGCGCTTTTAAATCAACCATATTGGGATATTCGTATTGGTATTCATTCAGGATCATTATTAGCAGGTGTGATTGGACACAAGAAGTTCGCTTACGATGTCTGGGGTGACACTGTTAACACCGCTTCTAGAATGGAATCATCTGGTCTGACTGGAAGTATTAATATTTCTGCCTCAACTTTTGAGTTAATTAAAGATTTTTTTCTAGTTGAATCTAGAGGAAAAGTTAACGCTAAAAATAAAGGCGAAATAGATATGTATATTGTTAAAGGTATAAAAGATAGTTTAGCTATAGATCCAACAGGTTTATTACCAAATAAAGAATTTAATGAACTATATTTTGCTATCCAACCAGAAACAGATACATTAATTGAGGAGAGCCTTATTGATCAGGAGTGAGAAATGTCATCTCAGGATTTAAACCGTAAAGTCTCGAAACAAAGCTTGGAAAAACTCATTGAAACACTCGAACTGTTAACTTACAGGATTTTTATGTAAGGTGGGCATTGCCCAATACGGTTCAGTTAACTCCTAACTTGCACATTTTAGAACCGTTATACAGTAAGGCTTTGAGAAA
>NZ_JCACKO010000105.1:0-11066 GCF_059505445.1 Brasilonema angustatum
GCATGCTGTCATTGCTCCTGATGCAATATTAAGACTAGAACAAAGCTTCTTTTCTCTTTTAAAAGATTAGCTGTTTTTTTTGATATTAATAGTCAATCTGATAACAATGACAAAATTTTGTCTTATTTTTTATGAATAAAAAATCATTTCATGCAAGAGGAAAATTTAGTAATAATTCAATCAACAATCAATACAGTTGCTGTTAGTATAATTCAGTTCTGTTTGCCTGTTCTCTCCCTTAACCAGTAAGTTTACAACTCCTGCACGGATTGCTATATTAGGCATTTACAAATCATAAAGTGCCCAACTGTCGCGGTTCTTTGAGAATCGGCGAATCGCTCAAAAATCGTCGCTTTTACTAAGATGTATATCAAACGGCTGGGCATTTTATTTTTTGGATCTCCCCTACCATTCTAGATACAGTGTTACCACCCACTGAAGTTCCAACCACAGGCTAGGGTTTTTTTGCTTCAACGTTGAGGCGGGATCGCGGAGAATGCGTGTGGCGTTCATGCAAATAGCTTCGGAAATACCCAGGTTTTCGGCAACGCCTCTAAGAATGTCTTTGTAGGCATTGACTGAGGGAAACAGCTGGTCACAGGAATATACAACAAAGTATTGAGAAAGTTTTGGAGGCTTGCCCCAGTAGGAATTTACGAGTTCGACATGACAGTACTCAAGCAACCCACTGAGTTCCGGACAGCGATCGTTGAGCACGGCGGTAAATTTTTGAACTAAAATCTCTTCAGTCAACATAATCAGTCATACTCCTTCAATCAGGTAAACAAGTTATAACTAGGGGTGTAAGGGGATAAGGGGAAAGAGGGGGTGTAGGGGTGTAAGGGTGTGAGGGTGTAAGGGGAAAAGAAATAATTGTCTATTAACTCCTTGTTTCCCTTGTCTGCAAGTCATTCCCCTATCCCCTTCTTGCCTATACCCCTATACCCCTACACCCTTACACCCCTATCCTTTCAAGGGCTTGGTCAAACAACCCAAACTTCGCCAGCAGTTTCTCAAGCTGATCATTGCTGAACTAATCTCCCACTTTTGTTTCATTGCCAAATATAAATAAGGACAAACAAAACAATCCAGATGACATCAACAAAGTGCCAGAACACAGAGGTTGCATTTATACCAAAATGACCTGTGTCGTAGTTACCTGGAATGAAAGAGCGACCAAAAACAATAATCTGCAACAAAATACCAGTGAGAACGTGTAAACCGTGGAAGCCTGTTAATAAATAGAACATTCCACCAAAAACTCCTGTGGTAAAGCCAAAGGAAAGGTGGCTCCACTCGATCGCTTGTCCTACTAAAAAGTAACTTCCCATTGCGATCGTTAACGCAAGAAACTGGCGAAATTTTGTCAAGTCGTGGCGTGCAAGGGCGCGTTCTGCCAAATAAATGACAAAGCTACTGGAAACAAGAATCACCGTATTTATTGCAGGATCTTTGGTTTCTAGTCCGGAAACGCCAGGAGGTAACCAGTTAGGAAGTGTTGTTTTGTAGACAATATATGCTGTAAAAAAACCGAGGAAAATGAAAGTCTCTGAAAGCAAGAACACAGTGAAGCCGAACATTTTGCTGCCTTCTTCATCATGAGCATGCTCATGTGCGGAATGCTGTAACTCTTTTGAAGTGATCGAACTGTCCATTTGATAAATTCTCACAGGTTGTTAGTGGTTGGTAGTTAGTGGAAAAACAAATGATGTACAAACGCTTTCATCAGAGCGCGTCTGTACTACTAATCACTAACGCTCTTGCACCAATGGTTCAGATTTTCCGTAGGCGTAGGGTTCACCAATAACAACTGGAATTTCGTCAAAGTTCTCTACAGGAGGTGGTGAAGAAACTTGCCACTCAAGTCCAATGGCTCGCCAAGGATTCTTGAGTGCTTGCTGGTCATGCATCCAAGAACCAATCATATTAAGAATGAAGGGCAAAATGGACACACCTAGTAAAAATGCTCCAACACTGGCAATAATATTCCAAAATTCATACTCTCTTGGGTAAGAAGAAACTCGACGCAACATTCCTTGCAATCCTAATGGGTGCATTGGGAAGAAGTTGAGGTTAATGCCAATGAACGCCAGCCAAAAATGCAATTTACCCAAGCTTTCGTAGTACATACGTCCAGTCATCTTGGGGAACCAGAAGTAAATAGCAGCAAACATCCCCATCGTTACTGTGCCGTACAGAACATAGTGGAAGTGACCCACTACATAGTAAGTGTTGTTGACGTGGACATCAATGGGAACAGAGGAGAGGGTAATGCCAGTGATACCTGCAAACACGAACAATATTAATGCACCGAATGCAAACAGCATTGGTGTATCAAACCGCAACTTACCACCCCAAAGCGTTGCAGTCCAAGCAAACACCTTAATGCCAGTGGGGACAGAAACGAACATTGTTGTAAGCATGAAAAACATCCGCATCCAGCCTGAAGTACCGCTGACGTACAAATGGTGTACCCAGACTATACCGCTGACTCCAGCAATCAGGAGTGATGAAATGGCGACAATTTTATAGCCAAATAAAGGTTTACGAGCAAAAGCGGGAAATATTTCCGAAAAGACTCCGAAAACTGGCAGAATGATTACATAAACAGCAGGGTGGGAGTAGAACCAGAAAAAGTGCTGGAACAGAACTGGATCGCCTCCTTTAGCAGGGTTAAAAAAACTAGTTCCAACAGTTAAGTCGAGTAACAGCATGACTGCACCTGCTGTTAAGACAGGTAGTCCAAACAGTTGGATCATCTGGGCACTTAACACGTTCCAAACAAAGATGGGCATACGGAAGAACGTCATGCCTGGTGCCCGTATCTTGACAATCGTGGTGACGAAGTTGATCGCCCCCATAATAGAGGAAACACCTGATATTGCCACGGCTAGAAGCCAGATCACTTCACCATTAATTAAGTTTCCTGTGGGGTTTTGGAGGCTGACGGGAGGATATGACCACCAACCTGCTTGGGCTGGACCGCCAGGTATAAAAAAGCTAACCATCAGCAGGATAGCAGCGACTGGTATCATCCAGAAAGCAACAGCGTTAAGTCTGGGAAACGCCATATCTCGCGCCCCAATCATCAGAGGCACAAGATAGTTAGCAAAACCTGTCAGTATGGGGAATGTCCATCCGAACAGCATCACAGTGCCGTGCATCGTGAACAGAGCATTATAGACACTACGGTCAACAAGGTCTGATTCTGGGGTAATTAATTCCCCACGAATAATCATTGCAAATATGCCACCTACTAAAAAGAGAATGAAAGCGGTAACAATATACTGAATACCAATGACTTTGTGGTCTGTGCTGAAGCTAAAGTATCGCTTCCAGTCTGTTGTAGGTTCGTGTTGAGGTATGTGATTTGTAATATCTTCAACAGAAATATTTGTCATTGTCTGCCTATTGGTTGTTGGTTACTGGTTGTTAGGATTAATCACTAATTGCTGTAATTGACGACAGGGGCTTGTGCAGGTGCGATCGTAGCCCAGTTTTTGATTAACTGTTTTGATTCTTGGGCATATTCGGAAGCTGCTTGATTCTTTGCTGTGCATGGTTTGCGGTTTGCGGCTTCAAGAAGCCACTTTTTGTAATCTTGCGGGGATTCAACAACGACATCTGCTTGCATGGTTGCAAAATAAGTGCCACTGAATTCAGAATCGGTCAATCGATATTTGCCAATGCGGATCGGGGTGAATTCAAAGTCAATGTTACGGTTGGGAATAATGTCTTGCTTAACTCGGAAAGCAGGAATATAAAAGCCATGCACAACATCCTCCGACTGCATCGCTAAACGAATGCGATGATTGATAGGTAAATGCAGTTCGGTGCTGGTAATTCCTGTTTCTGGGTAACGAAAAACCCAAGCCCATTGTTTGGCATCAACTTCAATGTCTTCAACTGGCATGAGATTTGATGTAGCGTCAGTTGGTGCAGTTGAGGAAGACGCAAAGACGGAAATTGGTGCAGCAGATGCGGATTTCATTCCCACTGGAATATGGAAATGCATAGCTTCCATTGGTCCTTGAATCCCCATTTGCTCGTAGATTTGATAGCTGTAGCCTGCAATCCAAAACACTAGTAATACAGGAATTGCAGTCCAGACAAATTCTAGTGTTAAATTCCCTTCAATGGCAGGACCATCACTAATATCATACTCCCCTGCTCGATGGAAAATAGCTGAATACATCAGTGTTCCTGTGACTCCAAGGAAGATAAATGCCCCCAGCGTGATTAAGAAACTAAACAAATTATCGACAAGTAGCGATTCTGCTGCGGCTTGAGGGGGTAGCCAGGAATAGGCTTGATGTCCTATCCAAAGACTAACAGCAGTTAAGGCGATCGCACACGCACTCAAGATCAAAATCTTTCGGATTTTCATAGTGGCAAAAGTCATTAGTCATTAGGAGGCAGTGCGCCCTTTCGGGTTATAGCATCTGCCGTTCATTAGTCATTGGTCATTAGTTATTAGTCATTAGTGATTTACTAAGGACTAATGACTAACATCGATTAGTTCAGCAGTAAGTTGGGGTCTTTTCCCAATCGCAACAACATATCAGCGGTATTGTGAACTCCAAACTCAGCAGCTAGTTGCGCTCCTAGCGTACCGTGAACGTACATGAGCAGCATAATAAATAAGCCGGAAAGTAAATAGGTCAACTGCACTTGTTGACTATTATCCTTACGCCAAATATAGCGCTGGAATCCTCTCCAAATAGTCATGCCAACAATCAGCACCAGAAGAAAAACACCACCGGCACTATGCCAAAGCATTGTTTCCATCGCTTGCAATCCCCAGCTACTCTTTACCTCAGTGGATGGTTGTGCCAACAGCATTTCGTAAAAACCTACTCCCACCGTAAAAAATGTGATAATTGCTGAACCTAGCATGTTATACCAGCCAACATCAAAGAAGTTGGAAGGAGTGACAGGAATTGCTAAAAACTTGAAGAGTGGTCTTTGTATGCGTAACAGCACACCAATGAAATCAAAGGCAATGCCAACAATGAACAAACCCAGAGTAAGATGGACTAAATTTGGATGAATGGGTATAGCATAGGGCAATCCATTTGCTCCAAGCTGACTTTTTAATTGGTCAATAACTTCAGAGTTCATTGCAGTAAGCCCTCCTTCATGGCTTCAACAACTGGCACAGTGTGTAGTCCATATACCCAAACCAGTTCATCTCCGAAATACACTTGTATGCCGACTAAAGCAGTCAAAAGTAGACCTGCTGCTAGGTAATAAACTGATATCTTTTCTGGATTGCGAGAACGAATGACATAACGCCAAGCTGTAAGGGCTGCAAGAATTCCTGAAAGTGACCAGCCTAAAAACGTATGTAAATTGAGTGCTGGTTCAACTGCGTTATAAGGTTCTGCCAAGCCTGCTTCAAATTGACCAAAAATGATGGCGATGAAGATGGAGATTGTAGCGAAAAACATATTCCACCAACTCACCTCAAAAAGACGGTGATTACTGGTAAAGTACCCAATAATATCACACAAGAAAGCAAATAACACCATCGCAATCACAAAATGGACAACGATAGGATGCATTGTATCGGGATACGGTAAACTATGGTCATTCAGAGACACAAGATTCTCAAACATGGTATCCTACCCAATATTTTAGTTAGTAATTAATGGTCAATAGTTAGTGATTAGTGGTGAAACTAGCCCTGTAGTCCGGTTTCTCACGCTCTGGGGACTAGCCTTAGCCATAAGGCGTGCGCTTTGCGCATACCCTGAAGGATTACTGGCTAATAACCAATAGCTAACTAAATAGCTACTAACTCCCAACACAAAACAACCACAATCTTTTAACTTCTATAACGACTCAGGTTGAACTTAAGATCTGTCTAAATCACAGCAGCAATTTTCATCTTGGAGAATGGTTTTCACACAAAAACTTCATTTTGATAAGTAGAAGCCCACTGCAATGAATATAGAATTGCAGGACTTATCGTTATGCTTTTTCAACACGTGTTTGGATGAAACTCCAACTCAAGCCCTTGAATCATGAAGTGCATTGGTGCAATAAGAATCAATTAGATTGTATTCTTACTTATTCAGGACTATTGATTCCCCATATATAAAGAATATCATACATCTTGCCAATTTACTTGCGATTGTCATTTTTTTTGCAAAGAGTATTCGTGGTTACAATTAATCAGAAATTAGAAGATTTTCAACCAACAATTGCGTTTTTCTTCTGTTGTTTCGAGGTTAACAGTTCTGATCTGAATTTATATTTTAATGGCACCAGTCTTAAATCATAAGCTTTGCGGGCACGCTGCTTTGTATCTTCTAGACGCGCTCGTCGCAAAGCGACACGCTGCACGTTCGCTCTTAGCGTGTGCTTGCGCTTACGCTAACGCCTAAGCCGCGTGCGCTTTGCGCTTACGTGAACAACAAGATTCCCGACAACTTTTGCGAAGTCGGGAATCTGAAGATGCGCGATTGTCACAAATCAAAGGAGAAAGTTGCTCTTGAACTTTAGCTTACATGAGTTCACCTCTCGGATTGGATTTGGACGTTAGACCATGCTTCAACGAGTAACTAGAAATTACAGCTTTTTGAGTAACTCATCGTACTCATCGTGTGCGCCAATCCAAAACCAGTAAATGTGGTCATCTGATTCAAGCAACCTCAGAACTCGATAGTCTATGCTGATACGAGCAGAATAAATTGGTTGGCGCTGACTCACCCGTTTGAACTGCAAACTGTTGTCGTAAGGATCTTCATGCCAAAGTTCATAGGCTTTTTCAGCCTGTTCTTGCACTGCCGTGGGAAGTCGGTCAAGCCGTTTGCGGAATGTTTTCGTGACACTTGATTTCATGGCTTAACCGGAAAAACTTCGTCCAATGGAACCGTTTCACCACTAGCGATTTCTTGCCGCACCATATCGGCTAACAGATCCCACTGTTCATCCGTCGTTGACTCAAACTGCTCTGTCCATCTCTGCTCATCTTTCAGTTCAGCCATCAGACGAGATGCGATCGCATCTTGCTGGTCGGCAGGAAGTTTTTTGATTTCTGCAATGACTTGTTGAAGAAGTTCGGTCATGGTTTTAGGCGATAGATATAGTGGCAAATATATAAGTAAGTCGGCACAATAAAACCAAAATGTATTAAGAGTTGAAATAGGCACGATCAAAGGATTGCCCCAGAATTTCTTGACCAATTGAGGACAAAACGCGATCGCTATTATCGTGCAGGACGTAAAAGGATAAGTCTCGGAATATTCGCTCTAAAGGACTTGGTTGAATCAAGGAGCGAGATCCACAAGCGTGTATGCAGTCGTTCACCGTTTCCAAAGCCAGTTGCTCAGTTATGTAACGGGCGCGATTGCCTGCTTGTTTTGCCCCTAAAACTTGGCCTGTTTCCCAAAGAGTGGCTACCTGCCGCAGCCAGAAATGCATAGTATCTATATTAATTGCTGCCTTAGCAATTCGGTGTTGTACGTAGGGGTCGTGTCCTTTTTGCTGTTTGTTGATGTATGCTAAAGCATAATCATAGGCTCCTTCAGCGGCTCCTAGAAAAGCAGCGCCATACAGAGGCGTAAACCGCGTCTGCCACTCCTGTTGGATGTACTGTCCTGGATAGCCAATCAAGTTTTCTTTAGGGATGAAAGTATGTTCAAAGCGAACTAAGTAACTCACTGTACCTCTCATTCCAATTGGCTGCCACCAACTATCATCAAAGCTAATACTGGGGTCGGACAAGTTGCAGGCTAGTAATAATACTGATGTTGGTGAACCATTGCTATGACGCGCTCCCCCAGCCCCTGCTGTGTTGACCAACAGAATTGCCCACTGTGCTTCAGGGGCACTGGTGGCGAACACTTTTGTGCCATCAATGATGTATCCCTCATCTACCACTTGCACACTTGTGCCAAGGCTGGCTTTTTGACCTGGAATCTGGGACTGGGGTTCTCCACTCCAAGCCGCCCATTTCTCTCCACGCTGAACAATACCCTCAAACCAGCGCTTTTTCTGAGACTCATTAGCCATAGCGGCTAGTAAAACTTGGGCATTTGCGTGTCCTTCCCAGCAACGGGCTAGGGATAAATCCACTTTTGCCAGTTCCTTAGTCATCATCCACAAGGTAAAGATATCGCTATCATGTCCCAACCCTAGACCACCGTATTCAGTTGGCACAACAGGCGCATTCAGACCTGCTTGAAAAAGGTCTTCAAAATCTTCTCTTGGGAAGCTAGCAGTCTGGTCATAACCAGGGGCGCGAGAGGCGAACTTATCGCGTGCCAGTTGGCTAATGCGCTCAATCAGGGTTTGCTTATTGAGAGTTAGATTGAACATTATCTAATACACATCTGTCAAATGGTTTGCTGTAAGCGCAAAGCGCACGCCAGGGACAAACGCCCAGCGTGTCGCTTTGCGGCGAGCGCGAAAATGAGCCTTTACCCACCCATTTTTTAGCTTACCATTGATGTGCCTTTAGTTCCAGCGTCTACATGGGTACAATGTCTTAGGTGTTAAAATCTAGACTTGTTGTACAGCAAGGCTTATGAACTTTTTTAGTACAAATGCAAGGCAGAACTTCAGCTTAGTCCACCCGATAGTAAAACTCCCGACACAGAAAATTGGGTTCGCTGTTATCCTTGAACTTGTGAAACGCAGCAATCACCCACAAGCCTTTGTTCATGTTCGCTGCCAACAAGGATTCGATTGGATCGCGATCGTATCGTGCACAGAAGGCTTTCTCATTGATATTATCTACAAACGGCGTCACCTCAGTCTCACCCCAATCTTTGGATGTGGATGAGTGGTTACCATAAGCATGCATAATAATTTGCTCATTATGCTTGGTTATAGTAAATTTCTCGATCCATTTAGTCTTTGTGTTGGAGTTTATCCAGGTTCCTAAAAAAGGCGTGAAATCAATCACGGTATCCTTAGGCTGCTCACCGTAAATTTCGTTTCGCTCCATCTTGAAATCTTCCTCTTCTCACTAAAGATGAAAAAACTCACGGGAAAAATGATCAGTTCGACCACTACCATCTACATAGCGGGTATAGGACTGAATGACCAAGATTCCTAATTTTTGGTTTGCCACCAGATGTGTCTCAATCCCGTCTAGCTTGTAAGAAGCGTGGAATCCTCCTGCTACAAGTGAGGTTCCTGCGCCGTAAGGCACCGCCTCAACCTCACCCCAGTCAATTGGATCAGGTTCGTTGGCTCCATAAGCGTGCAACACAAGGCGATTGTCTTGTTCAGTCAGAATCACCCGCACGAAATAATTAGTATCAGGTTTAGTATTGACCCAGTCACCAACTAGAGATGAAACGTCCAATCGCTCCTTGGTACCAGGGCGTTGGTCAGCCTGCATGTAGTGTGCGTATTGAGTTGTTTGTGTCACTAACTAACTCTCTAATGAATAAATTACGGCATTTTAATCATAAATATAAACTATTTTTGAGCGTACATCTAATCAAGATAATATTTTATTAATAAATTTAAGTTGATAGTGACTAATTCTTAAAAATTGTTAGTCAAAAATATTATTAAAAAATAATTTTAAGAGCGACTTCACACCAGTATTGAATAATTAACTGTGTAGATTAACCATCTACACCGCCTGACTTCTTACTTAGATTTATGGCTGCGTCTGAACAACGGTAAAGCGTAATCTGAAAAAATGCTAAGAAAGATGCAACTCTTACCCAGAGCCAAGCTTGCCTCTTTTTTTGATTGCATTCATCAACGTTTTCTCAAAGGAAGTGTGTTTCATCCGCTCTAACTATAGGAGAGTTTTAGACGTAAATTCATGACTTTTCATTGAGCAACGAGCTAGAGACTTGTTTTTGGTTAACCATAGCCTCCGTATACCAAACCAGTTCCTTGAGAAACGATTCCAATTTTGCTTTAAATGATGAATTACGTAAGTCTCCCTTTTCATCAAAGAAATCCTGTACGTTGGAGATGGGCAATTTATCTGGGATTGGTAAGCCTCCCAGCGCCAGACAAATGAGTCGTAACTGTGACAAACAATCTAACCCTCCAAAACCTCCAGACGACACAGTACAAATACCAATAGGCTTATAGCGCAAAGCTTGAGGTTCGAGGTAGTCAAGGGCATTCTTTAAGACTCCAGGGTATCCTCCCTTATATTCTGGAGTAACAATCAGGACACCGTCAGCTTGGCCAAGTTTAGAACAGAACTGGAGTACAGTGGGTGGAGGATTTGATGTTTCATTCAATCTCTCTTCCAGGATGGGAAGCCCATATTCGTGCAGATCAATGAGTTCCGTCTGGACGCGAAGGACGCTGCTGCGTCCCGCTTTGCTATCCCACAGACGCAATTCTTCCAAAATAAACTGAGCCACCTTCACACTCTGCCTGCCGGTTCGATAACTTCCCAGAAGAACAGGGATATAAGCCTTAATCATGCCTAGCTCTGCCAAATCCTTGAAGTTGTTGTATGGATTCTGCCCTTAAGTCTATATTACAAAAAGATAGCAAGACGATATTTGCTAAAATTTATTGAAAATAAATTCCGGAGAATAGGGTAGAAAGTTGGAGAAAAAAAGAAACTCAATTATCGGAAAACCTTCAATTAAAGTTCTTGACTGAGCTGGTGCCGATCCAATTCCAGAAACTCAGCTGTCCACTCCAGAGGTATGTCAAGGAACTTATTTCCTATTGTGATGCAACTGTCCAGGAATGGTGTTTCTACTCCGGCTAGGCGAGCTAAAACTTGTAGAGGAAAACAGCCATAAGGCAGATCCTCAACCAAATAGCGGTGATGAGGGTTACACAGCGTTGTACTGGAGTAGGCAGAAACCTGCTGCATATGTTCATAAAGGGATGATCCGGTGGTTCCGTATGCGATTTGATAGTGGCTTTTGATATCAATTAAGTTAAGGACTCCCAGTGCTTCACCCACTGCTATGCGATCGCCATCCAGGTGGTCTATGAGTCCAACAGTACGGGGACCAACGTTATGATAAGGGTTGTAATCCTCACCAGATTCCCATCTAGCTAATAGACCTCTTGCAAAAGTCAGAGAAAATAAAGTAGGAGAGTTTTTACAGGCGATT
>NZ_JCACKO010000106.1:0-10860 GCF_059505445.1 Brasilonema angustatum
GCATTAGTTTCTGAGCAAACGATACCACTTCAAGAAGAAGTTTCACCATTACAGCCTGCGAAGGGCGGACAAGTAACACAGTTAAAAGTTGACAATAATCAGCCTGTAGCAGCTTCAAATACAGTACCCGCTATGCTTAAACCGGGGAAGTCTGTAATTAACAAAGCAGATACACAAAAAAATCTTAATTTACTAGAATATCTCAACAAACGTGATATAGCAGAAGATATTGTACAAAGAAAAACTGCCGAGCAAAATAATTATTCATCGCCACCCTTAATTTTTATAAAAGCAAATTCAAATAATACATCCTCTAAGAATAATTTAGATACTCCTTCACAATGGTCAAGTATTGAAACTTTACTAAATATAGGGAATGAAGAAGCTAGCTTTACTAACTTTAGTAGTGAAACAGGAGGTGGTTACAATTCCCAAACAAGCAATAACTCTTTTCCTATTCAACAAAAACCTGCATATTCGCATAAAGCAATTGATGATAATCTAGAGAAAACTTTAGCCAGCGATATATCTCCCGATCTAAAGCTAATAACAGAAACTATAAAAAGTCCTTTTGATGAGTCATTTAATTCAAATTCAGCTAATTCAAATTTAGCTAATTCAAAAGAAGATGATGAAATTGCTCTCGAAGCGCTTGCTCGTGAAGTTTATGCTAGATTACGACAACAGCTAGAAATAGAGAAAGAACGTCAAGGCATTTTTACAGGTCGTTTACCCTGGTAATATGATTTTGGATTTTAAATTTTGATTTTTAGGAGAAAATTTTCATATGCCAAGTCCTTCTGTAATCACTCCTCAAAAACGCCAACCTCAACTTGAAAAAGCTAAACTCAAAGCTTACAACGGGGAGGCGCCTGATATCGAGTTAATGTTTAATCCTAGTGAAATCAGCTTTTCTCGAACTGTTAACTGGCAAAAACATCCAGGCAATAGAGGAACAACTTTACTGCCTAAGATTAACTTTTCAGGTGTTGAGCCTTATCAATTTACACTTAAACAATTAATTTTCGATACCTATGAAACGAAAGAGTCTGTAATGACATATATAAATATTATTAAAAAAGGCGTTGAAACAATTGAACAAGCTGCAGATAAACGTCCTCCAGTTTATACATTTATATGGAAAGATGAATATTTTTACTGTGTAATGAATAGTCTAACCTATACCCTAAATATGTTTCTCACTGATGGGACACCAGTCAGAGCAATGGTAGATATTTCATTGCAAGAAGTAGATAAAAATAACCTCCCAGGAGGAACTGAATCTGCTTCTCAGGGACAGAACCGACAAAATAGCCCTCAAGGTACAACCCTTTTCAATTAAAGCTAGACACCAGGAGGTGGATGTCAGAAATCAGAAGGTAATGGGAAATAAACTACAAAAAATATCTCGATGGAGTCATCTAAACATCGTTATTTTTGAACATTCTTTAGAATTATAGAGTTAATTATGGCACAACAAAGTCTTTATTTAGCTCAACCTATAGTCGAAATAGGAGGAGTTCCAGCAGATGCTAAATTAATCAAAGATTTAATGCAAATTACTATTGAAGAAAGTTTGCATTTGCCAGCTATGTTTACATTGGTAATTCACAACAGCTATCTGCCTACTAATAATAAATCGGAATACCAACCCTGGCGCCATGAAAAGGTGTTTGAAATCGGTACAAAAGTCAAATTAGGGTTTATTTCTAGTAATACTCAAGACGAAAATTTTAAAACGCCTAAAGAAGACAATTTATTAATTGAAGGTGAAATTACAGCAATTGAAGTTCATTTTAATGATAAATCTGAGGCGCCGATAATTGTTCGTGGTTATGATATCTCGCATCGCCTGCATAGAGGACGACAAAATCGCTCTTTTTTGAATAATACTGATAGCGATATAGTACGCAAAATTGCTCAAGAAGTAGGTATACAACTTGGAAGAATAGATGAAAGTGGCGAAGCTCATGAGTATATTTTTCAAGAAAATCAAACTAATATGGAGTTCTTGCGAGAAAGATCTGCTCGTATTGGTTTTGAACTTTTTATTGAAAAAGGTAAAATAAACTTTCGTAAACCAGAAGCTCAAGAAGTTGTAGAACTGAAATGGCTAGACGAAATCAGTAGTTTCAGTACTCGCGTTACTAGTGCAGAACAAGTGAGTGCGGTTGAAGTGCGTAGTTGGGACTACACTCAGAAAAAGTTAATTACATCCAAGGCTAATTCAGAAAACGTAATAACTGATACTGGCAATCAAAAAGGAAGTAATAGCAGTAACAAGTTCAACATTAGCAAACCTCCGTTAATGACTGTTGTAGATAAACCCGTTTTTAGTGCCAAAGAAGCAGAGGTAATGGCTCAAGCTTTATGTGATGAATTAGGGGGAGAATTTGTCTATGCAGATGCAAAAGCAGAAGGTAATCCTCTGATTCGACCGGGTAAGTTTGTCAATCTACAAAAGATGGGCGATCGCTTTAGCGGTAAGTACTATATTACGGAAACACGCCACTTCTACAACCAGCGAATTTACACGACAGAATTTAGCGTCCGAGGTTTACGTTCAGGTAATTTATACACCTCAATATCACCACAAACACGATTACAACCAGGTCAAACTTTTTTAGTGGGAGTTGTCACCAATAATCAAGACCCTAAAGGATTGAGTCGAGTGAAAGTTAAATTCCCCACCCTTACAGAAGAACATGAGAGTTACTGGGCAAGAATGGTATCAACTGGTGCAGGTTCTGGTCGCGGTACAGATTGGCTACCAGAAATTAACGATGAAGTTTTGGTTGGTTTTGAACATGGTGATATTCATCGACCTTATATTATCGGTGCAGTCTGGAACGGACAAGATGCACCACCAACTTCTGTAAAAGATAGTGTAGTTAGTGGTCGAGTTCGTCTGCGAACCTTCAAAACCCGTGTTGGACATCAATTACAATTTGTAGATGAAGATAAAGCTACTAGTAATACGGGTGTATATATAGAGACAAAAGGTGGACATAAAATTAGTCTTAACGATACTAAAAAGTTTATAGAAATACAAACATCAGCAGGACAGACAATACTGATTAATGACCCGACTGGCAATATCAGTATTCAAGCAAACTCCACTATTAGTAATACTGCTGCAGCTTCTATTTCCTCCGAAGCATCATCCATTAGCTCAACAGCAGGTGCCGCTATGAATATGAATTCTGGTGGTGAGATGAGTATGTCAGCAGGTGCCGCTATAACTATGACCGCAGGTGGTGCGATCGCAATTACTACACCTGGTCTTTTATCGATAACTGCTGGAACTATGACACTAACTAGTACTTTGGGACCAATTACAATGACTACACCAATAACAGGTCCTAAACCAATTCCATAATTTCCTTTACCCTTTCAGTGAAACTCGACCTTTGGCGAATAGGTTTATATCTTCTACCCCAATATTTTGGATATATATGTGATATCTACTGCGGAGGGCGCCTAAATGCCAAATCCCGTTTATGGTCAGGAGCGAGAATATTTAGGGAAAGGTTGGGCTTTTCCACTGCAATTAAATTTGCAGGGTGGGATAAAGTTTAGCAGTGAGGACGAGAAAGTCAAAGAGTCGATATGGATTATTCTTCGCACGAGTTTAGGAGAACGAGTTTACCGACCGAACTTTGGGTGTCGCTTGTCAGAATTGGCATTTGCTCCTTTAAATAGCGATACTTTGTTGCAAATTCGCATGTATGTTACAGAAGCTTTGGAAGTTTGGGAACCGCGTATCATTCTTGATGATGTTCGCACTGATCCTGACCCAATACGCGGCAGAGTAGACATTATTATCAAATACAAACTCAAAGATTATCCTGACTTTTTCAGCTTTGTTTATCCTTTTTATTTAACTTCGGCGGAGTAGGGGCGGGCAAGGATGCCCACCCCACAAGATAAATAATCTAAAATCGCGCAACTAATATCCAAACTCTAAAATAAAACTGTGGAATTCGACTTTTTACCAAAATTACCTTCTTCAAATTTGGATGACCGCACCTTCGACGATTTGGTGGAAGAGTGTATTATGCGTATTCCTCGCTACTGCCCCGAATGGACAGACCATAATCTGAGTGACCCTGGAATTACGCTGGTTGAGCTTTTTGCTTGGTTAACCGACCAAATGCTACTTAGGTTTAATCAAGTACCGCGTAAAAGTTATGTTGCTTTTTTAGAATTATTAGGTATTAGACTTCAACCTCCTGCCCCAGCACGCACGGATTTAACTTTTTATTTAAGTTCCGATTTGCCGGAGACTTACACAATTCCAGAAGGAATAGAGGTTTCAACGGTACGAACTGAAATTACTGAAGCTATTACTTTTAGTACTGATTTTCCTTTAGTTATTGCAAAACCTCGTTTACAACATGTTTTAACAGCGTTGACTGCAGAAGAAATTCCCCAATCTTTAAGAGAAAGAGTAACTAATACCTGGAACCGTCAATCTGATGCTTTCTGGGAAGGTAGTGAACAACCAATATTTGAAGAGGAACCATTACCGGGAAACTGTTTTTACTTAGTTATTAATTCCAATGATCATCAGGACGGTAATGTTTTAGAAATTACTTTTCAAGGTGCCTCAGCTACGCCTACAGGTATTAATCCTAACAAACCACCACGTCGTTGGGAAGCTTGGGATGGGGAGAAATGGCAACCTATTTTATCAAAAGAAGCTGATGACAAAACACAAGGTTTTAGTTTTTACGAAATGGCTCAACAGGGTAATAATCCTGAGCAGGGAACAGAAGTCAGGCTACATCTACCTTCAAACTGGCCTATAACCAACTTTACATCATATCGGGGTCGTTGGATTCGCTGTGTACTCACTCAATTAGGCACAAATGATTCTGGTTATAATCGTCCTCCACGAATTGCTGGTTTGGGAGTGCGTGCAGTTGGTGGTACAGTTAGCGCAAGTCAAAATAATTTCATTGAAGATGAACGTTTGGGTCTTAGTAATGGCAAACCAGGACAAATTTTTCAACTTCTGCAACCACCAATATTGGAACGTCGAGAGAACGAGTATATTATAGTTATTCCTCCTGGTGGTTTACCTCAAAAATGGCAAGAAGTTCGAGACTTTGCCGATTCCACTTCAGAAAGCTTTCACTACGTAATAGATTCAATTGACGGTAAAGTTCAGTTTGGTCCGTTAATTCGCGAACCCAGTCAACTCAAAAGTCAAACAGAAGTTCGATCGCGTATCCAACACCCAAGACCCGAAGATACATTTGTTCAAGTTAGTGATACAAACAAAAGTACTCTTGAACATCAGTATGGTGCTATCCCTCAACGCGGTGCAGAAATCAAAATGGTTAGTTACCGTACAGGAGGAGGTAGACAAGGCAATGTTCAAGCTCATTCACTGCAATTTTTAAAATCTGCTGTTCCCTATGTTGCCAGTGTCATCAATCATAAAGGCGCTATTAATGGAGCAGATGGGGAGTCACTCGAACAAGCAGTGATTAAAGCGCCGCGAATTCTACGATCGCGCGATCGCGCAGTTACAGTTGAAGATTTTGAAGTATTAGCCGAACAAGCAGGTCAAGGAGCAATTGCTCGCGTCCGCTGTTTACCAGCCGATGCAAATCGACAAGCTGGTACAGTCACTTTACTGATAGTCCCGAATTTCAATACAGATGCGATCGCTCAAGGACAAGGTTTATCTCCTGAGAAATTCGACCTTAGTCCAGCACTCACTGAACAAGTTTTGGGTTATCTAGACGAAAGAAGGTTATTAGGAGTGCAAGTTCAACTACAACAACCAGAATATATGGGTGTTTCTGTCCAAACCGAAATCGGTTTAGAACCAGCTTATGATAATCCTCTCGCACGTGAAGAAATTCTGCGTTATATCCGAATATCGCTGTATAAATTTTTAAATCCCTTAACTGGAGGAATTGAACAAAAAGGCTGGGCATTCGGACGCCCACTTTACGAATCAGATATTGTGGTACTACTCCAACAAGCGCGTGGTGTCCGTTACCTCGGTCCGGTTCTATTATTTCCTATACGTAAGCAAGGTGACACATGGAGGCGTCAGCCATCACCGGAGCGCGTAATTGACCCTGGAGTACAAGGTCTTATCTGTTCCTGGGCTGATAATAACTTGCGCTCCAATCACGTAGTTAACATTCTTAATCGTTAATAAAGATGCGATATATCAAAAATACATCAAGACGCGATATAGCGTTCATACATTTAGTATTACTATGATTCAAAGTCGCTCTACTTCTAAAGTCAAAATAGACTTAATCCCAATGCAAATTCCCGAAGCGCTACCGGGAGTAGCTTTGGCATTTACAGGGGTAGAAAATCTTGATGAAATTGCTGGACACAGTTTGTTACTACATCCCGGACAACCAAGCGAAATGATTGTGCAAGTGCATAACTTGACGGTAAATCCTTTACGGTTGGAGTTGAAAGTAAAAGGTGACTTTCCTCAAGAGTGGTGTCAAATTGGAACAGAAGGCTCGGAAATTGCATCTAGAGATACTATGCAAGCCGTGCTTTATTTTCAAGTCCCTGTCACCTTTTTTGAAGACCAGGAAGCGATCGTTCCTGGAAGAAAAGATAGATTAAATCTTAACTTTCGCTGTTCAGTTGATTTATATCTAGACCCAGGTACAGAACAACAAAAAATCGAAACTAGCGACGAATTTAGTATATGTATACGTCCTTGGTCTACGTACATGGAATTGTTACCGCTTCTATATCGCGAAGTAGACTTTATTGGTCGCTTCATGAATATATTTGAACAAGCTTATCAACCAGCTATTGATAGCTTTAATACCATGTGGGCAAACCTAGATCCTTTAACAGCGCCGCAAGCATTGTTACCATTTTTGGCTCACTGGGTTGGTTGGCAATTTGACTCTGTATGGGAACTCCAACAGCAGCGGCGGTTAATTCGTAGAGCGGTTGATTTATATCGATGGCGAGGAACTCGTAAAGGGTTGCGTCTTTATTTACATTTATATACAGGTTTACCACTAGATGAAAATATCCCAAACGAAAATGATAAGCACATTAGCATTACAGAACCTTTTGGTAATAGTTTTACTCTGAATGAAGCAGTACTCGGAAATGCAGTATTAGGAGGAGGAAGAGCGTACCATTTTGTAGTGCGTTTGCGACCAAAAGAATCAAATACTATACACGAAGCGCTAATCAGAAGAATAATTGAACAAGAAAAACCCGCTTTTTGTACCTACGAATTATCTATAGAAAACAGTAACTAAAGCTATTTAACTCCTAACTCCTAACTCCTAACTCATTATGTCTCACCCTTTTCCACCTCCACCAATTCAACCTTTTGAGCGTTTACAAGCTTCCGACGGTTTACTTATAAATGCTGAACGCTGGCGGAAAGCACATAATTACCACCGCAAGCGACAAAACACTCATTATCAATGTTTAAACCAACCGGGAATTGTTTGCGGTTTGGGTGTGCGAGATATTGAGGCACCGAGTAACGTCGAAGCTAAATACCGAGATGGACGCTGGGTGCAAATTCAACCTGGAATAGCTATAGATTTGGCTGGGAATTTAATTGTTGTTCCGACACCTTATGACTTTCCGATTGATTTGGAGGTGGCAAGTAGTGAACCGCTTATGATTTATTTAACTGTTAGTTATATTGACCCGGAAGAACTGCGCTTGCGCGAATCGAGAGATACTGTCCACGAAACTTATCGATTTGACCAAAGAAACTCAACACTTGATATTTCCGAAATAGAAATTTGTCGTATTCTTTTACAGCCAGGACAAAAAGATATTACTCAACCTGCTGATGCATTTTTTCCCGGTTATAATAATATCAATTTACGTTACCGACGTCAGGCACAAGCCCAACCTCAAGCAATTGTAAGACTGGCACAAGTTAATCACAGTGATTCTGGATGCGATCGCAATTTTTTTAACTTATCTTACTTGTTACAATCAATAGAGCCTTTGTACTCTTATTTACAAGGAACTGAAGAAGCTGGGCAGGTGACTTTATCTGAGAATATTCAAGAGTATGATTTACTTTATCTGACTGGGCAACAAGCATTATCCTTCAACAATCTGGAGTTGAATTCTCTGAAAAAATATTTCAAATCAGGTGGAGTACTTTTAGTCGATGCACCTAGAGATGCAACTCCTTTAATAGAAAGTACTTATTCTCTAGCAGAACAGTTAAAAAATCCTTTAAAACCTTTAGTTGAATTACGACGCGACCACCCCTTAAGAACGCAACCTTTTTTATTTGCAGCTTTACCAATAGTAAATCAACAACCAATAGAAATATTAACTAGCGGAGGAATTATTTTAATCATTGGTGATTTAGCATCCGCTTGGGGATTAGATAAAGACCTTACCCTACCTAGACTGGCAATTCGCACCGCGCAAGAATTAGGCATTAATATTCTCGCTTTTGCTTGGAAGCGACGCCAGTTAATAGGTTTGCAACAAGAGGATGATTCTGGAAAGTGGTAGCTGTTTATATATTGTGGGATAGGCGTCCCGAACATTTAATTTGAAAAAATATTACTTACATTTATGATTACTGTAATTTAGCCCTAATCCTATAGGATTCATATTTGATTTCTGGCGAAGCTAGGTACATCATTGCTTCTTTCCTGTTCCTTGTTCCCTGCGCTGACTTTGTTAATTCAGAAATTAAACCGGATTCCTATATTAAGTGTTAACTCCTGACTCCTGAGTGCTGTTTCCTTATTTAGCCTAAATATGGCAGAATGAAAAAATAATCTATATTTACTTATGGTTAAATCCAATGCTCCCTGGTCAAATTCTGCGCAATCGCTATAAAATTATCAAGCCGTTAGGAAGTGGTAGCTTCGGAATCACCTATTTAGCTGAAGATTTAGATCTACCCGACCATCCTCAATGTGTTGTCAAAAATCTTCGGCAAAGCCAAAATCAAGAAGAGTTACAAGCCTTTATTAATTATTTTAATAAAGAAGCAAAAGCTTTATATCGCTTAGGTCGTGAATACAGTCAAATTCCACAACTTTTTGCCCACTTTGAAGAAGGGGGTGAATTTTATTTAGTGCAGGAATATATTGATGGATACGATTTGAGTCATGAAATTTTCTCTGGCAATAAGTTAAGTGAAGTTCAAGTAAGGCAGCTTTTAAAAGAAGTTTTAGAAGTATTAACAATTACTCATAACAAAAATATCATTCATCGAGACATAAAAGCACAAAACCTAATGCGCCGTAATAGTGACGGCAAGATAGTATTAATAGACTTTGGAACTGTCAAAGAAATTAGTCAATTAAAAAACAATCCTCAAGAGCTAACCAACAGCCATTTTATTGTTGGTACTCATGGTTATATGCCTATGGAACAGTTACATGGATATCCCAACTTATCCAGCGATATTTATGCTGTGGGAATGTTGGGAATTTATGCTTTAACTGGGATTAGACCACAGGAACTATCGGAAAAGAAAGACCCAAACACTTTTGAAATAATTTGGCGAGATAAGGTTTCGGTTAGCCCCGATCTCGCAAATGTGTTAGATAAAATGGTGCGTCTTAACTTCAATGAACGTTATCAAACCGCAGGTGAAGCACTGCAAGCACTAACAACACTATCACTGGAATCTACTATACGGACACCACCACCGCCTCCATCATCCGAACCCATACAGCTACCACCACCGTCTTCATCATCAATTTCACCACCATCACATTTTTTTGTAGCAAAGCAGAGATTTTTGATTGGTGCTGGAGTCATAGTGAGTTTACTTTTGGGAATGGGGTTATTATTTATGACTTTTTCGTCGAGACAACCCGCAATTGATGTGAAACTAGTTTGCCCAGAAACACCTTTACCACCTTTACCGAGTACGGGAGGTAGGAAATACGGTACTGCAACACTGTATGGTTTTTCAGATGAAAAATATCCTAGTGGCAAAGGAATCATGGTCTTTCCTGATACAGAGCATGGTGGAACTAGTCGATTTGATGGAGAACTAAAAGATGGAGATTTTCACGGTTGTGGAAGCTATAGATATGGTAATGGAGATCGCTATGTAGGTCAGTTTGTTAAGGGTGAACGTCAAGGCGTTGGTAAAATAACATATCATAATGGTTGTGAATATTCTGGGTATTTTGAAAGAAGCGAGCCTAATGGTCAAGGAACTTGTAAATTGAAACATGGCTTGCCTTTGCGTGGAATTTGGCATGATAATACACTTCAAGGAAGCAATCAGACTTGCACCTGCAAGTAATTTTGAAAACTCCTAATTTTAAAACTTGGAATTGTTAATATTTTTCCAAACTATAATTTTTTTATTTAATTAAATTTAATAAATTACATATAGTAATCTTAAATTGTTTGCGATCAATAAAATTTTGGAAATGCTTATAAAAATGTACTTTTCATTTCCATATTTTCTCATGTTACAATCCGGATTGCTATAGATAAAAGCTAAATTATAAGAAATTAATTTATTTGAAAACTAACATGAGTAAAGACTATTTTTTCCTAATTTTTGATATTTACAGGAGTACAAAATGAATCAATCACTTGCAAAGCTGATAATTTTTTTATCCAAAGCTTCGTTACTTTCTATTACAAGTTTATTCATTTTTGTGCGACCATCTCTAGCGCAACTTACTGCTATTCATTCATTGCCAACTGCCTCAACTTCACCACCTAAAAAAAATCTCATAAGCCAAAACCCAAGTTCAACACCTCCAGAAGATTCCGTAAGCCCAAGTCCAACACGTCCATATAATCCAATAAGCCCAAGTTCAACACCTCCAGAAGATTCCGTAAGCCCAAGTCCAACACGTCCATATAATCCAATAAGCCCAA
>NZ_JCACKO010000107.1:0-3154 GCF_059505445.1 Brasilonema angustatum
AAAAACCTGGCTTCTTTGTTTTTATTGATTAATTTATTCTTTGGAAGTCCCTTATGGAAATAAAAGAGGAATTGGTGATGACACTTTTTCAAGCAATAGCTGCTGTCGCTGTAATTTTTGTCGGTTACTACGGTTTGATTTATTTAGTTGTTGTTGTCTTCATGGAACAAAGGCGACGCAGGGTATAAAAATAACATCAGTTGGACGAAATTAAATATCAATTGCTAACTTACTTGGCCTCAATTCGACCAGATTTGACGGCTGCTACAAGTGCTTGATAATCCTGCTCAACTTGGTGGGCGTAGGTGACGGCAAAATCTGTCACAGCAGAGTCAAAAGTATCACTTTTACCCAAGTAGCTACTAATCATGACAGCATCGCCGGAACGAGCATGGGCGCGGGCTAAGGCACAACCGCAAATTTCGGCGTAATCTTCCAAACCCTTGGCAGACATTCCCTTGAGTTTAATCGAGGTTTTCATGTCCTTTAATTGCCGAAAATAGAAATCTTGTCCGCGACTGTTACTCGTCCAACCCAAGAAAATATCACTAGCTGCCTGCATGAGGCGTTGACCATTGACTATGCGCTGTCCGTTGTGGGAGTAAGGATATTTACCTGCGTAGGGTTCTAGTACTGAGGGACGGGCTTCTTTAAATTGCAGCAGCAAAGGATCATTATCGTTACTTAGCAGCAGTGCAACTCCGCAGTGAGTACCGACACTGCCAACGCCAACCACTTTCATGGCTACATCTACTAAACGGTAGCGATCTAGCAAAAACTGGCGATCGCTTTGCAAAGTATCACGATATTGTTCAAATAATACCCCTACTTCCTCGAAATACTGTTCCTGTAGTGGTAGATGATATAACTGCGGTGGTTGATCAATAAACCGCCGTTGCCCGTTCACCTCCTCTGTCAGCTGCAAAAATGTTTGCTGCATTGTGCGGGTAAAGGCTTTATTTGCCATTTGCTCCCAATATTTACGAGTTTCCTCATCAGGCGCGTGTTCCACCAGGATATTAGCATCCAGTCGCGCATACCACACCGCCAAAGTCCCCATCTGCCCATACTCCCGAATGGACAAGCGATAGGCACGAACTGCTGCTTCGGCAGCATCATAGCAGTGTTTGTCAGTCAGACGAATATCTTTCCCCGCCACAATAATGCTTATGACTAAGCGTTTTACATCCCATTCCCAAGGTGCGCTTAAGGTTTCGTCAAAGTCATTCAAGTCAAAGATGAGATTTCGTTCTGGTGTGGCAAATCCACCGAAGTTAAGTAAGTGACAATCTCCACATGCTTGTACGTGGATTCCCGTTGTAGGAGTAGTTGCCAAGTCAGCCGCCATAATAATTGCACTTCCCCGTAGAAAAGCAAAGGTTGACTGCGACATGCGACCGTAACGGATGGGGATTAACTCTGGTATGCGTCCCTGATTTGATAGTTCGAGTAAATCAATTGGATCTGGACGATCTGTAGGATGCCATTCGCGGTGGGCACTTCGAGAAACAACTTGACGTAATGCTTTGCCTGCTTCTACTCGCTGTGCTACGGTGAGCTGATTATTGGGAGTCAGCTCAGCCGATTTAATAGGTGGTGTAGTAGTCATATAGAGGAAAGTATTTTTCAATGATTAAAGACTACAAGCAGTAGGAGATGAGAGAATGTTTTTCCCTCTCTTCTCCTACATCATCACATCAAAATCTTAAAAAGATACTGCCAAATGTTAGCAAGAGTTCTGGCAAAACATGGAGATAACCTTTTCTTAAAAAAAAGCGATAAAGCTTAACCTTATTAATGAGCAAATTTGTAGTCAAAAAAATTATTGTAAAGTACGTACACCATAAAGAATGAAAAAGAGATTAGGTATTGACTAAATTCTTTAGTTCGTTATTTTCTATTAACCATAATTTTGGAATTTTAAATAACTTATGACTTGGTTAGATTTTACAATTCGCTTGGTGGTAGCATTCTTACTAGGCTCTGTTATTGGAGTGGAAAGACAGTGGCGACAACGAATGGCAGGACTGCGGACGAATACACTAGTCGCTACTGGTGCTGCCTTATTTGTGATGCTGGGAGTCATGACTCCAGGTGGAAATCCGACCCAAGTTGAGGCGTATATAGTCTCTGGCGTCGGATTTCTAGGAGGAGGCGTAATTTTTCGGGGAGGTGCCAGTGTACAGGGATTGAATACAGCAGCAACATTATGGTGTGTCGCAGCAGTGGGCGCTTTGGCAGGTGGTGGATTTTTCCCACAGGCGTTTATAGGAACAGTAGCAGTTTTAGTGGCAAACATCTTTCTACGTCCCGTGGGTTACCGAATTAATCAACAACCGCTCAAAGGTACAGAAATTGAGCTATGCTATCGCTGTTCTATAGTTTGTCGTAGCAACGATGAGGCTCATGTCCGTGCCCTGCTACTACAGGCAGTCAGTGTCACTGGTAAAATGAAATTACGTTCTTTACATAGCGAAGATCTCGAAGAAACTCCCGAACGTGTGGAAGTTGAAGCTGACTTAGTCACGCAGGATCGCAACGATCCTTTTTTAGAACAAATTGTCAGCCGCTTGAGCTTGGAGTCTGGAGTAAGTGCGGTTAGTTGGAAAATTATTGAACAAGAGTACGGCTAAAGATACTGATGTTGGTTGACAGCGGTTTTCTGTAGTATGGGCATTGCCGATAAAAGCCTATCTGATAGATATTTGAGATATTAGTGGACAATGCCCACCCCACGATTTGTCGTCTAATTATTAGGAATAAGCGCTCTAAAGTGGGAAGATGGCAAGTAACCTCTGCTTTTTGTTACAGCTATCTGAAAACAACGCGATCGCCCTTTGGGCGGCGAGAAAGCTGGAGCATCGCATCCCTTTCGTTTTGCTAAAATGAGCGCGCCCTCAGCAGTATCAGTCAGAGCTTCAGGCTCAGTGTCAGATTCTGGTATCATGCTAGCAATGCCGAAACACAGTTAAAACATTAGCTGGAAGAGGATCAACACGAACTTATACTCAAACCTGTAGTATAAATGATACATTCAAACGGAGTTTAGACTTATTCTTTTGTTTCATGTCTCATAACTATCAATCAGATAGTAAGGTGAAAGGTGCGATTCGTTGTTAGCTGAATCACGGCAACCAGTCCGTACATAAGCTAA